>NZ_CP016314.1 GCF_001880325.1 Thermus brockianus | reverse complement strand
ATCCCGGGATCCCCGGCAAGCCTATGCGGTCCGAGGGGTCATTTTGGTCGCTTTTCGCCCTTTCCTGCGCGAAGGTGAACTTTCGCGAACACACACGCATCGGCTGGAAAGCCCCTAGGCCCCCGAGGCCTCCGCCGGCAGGGGAAGCCCGGTGCCTAGGGCCTGGGCGTAGAGCACCAGGGGGTCCAGGTCCAGCCCCCCGGGCCAGACCGGGGCCCCGAGTTCCGGATCCACCCGCACCTGGGCGAAGAAGCCGGGGTCCCGGAGGCGGGAGAGGAGCCCGGGAAGCTCCAGGGCCGAAAGGTCCACCACCCCCTCCTTCCCGTCCGAGAAGCGGAGCCAGAGCTTTAAGACCTCCAGGGGCCTGGCCTCCACCACTTCCACCACCATCCCCTCCAGACTACTCCAGGGGTGGGATGGGCCTCAGGGGCTCGCCCCGCCGGGCCCGCTCCCAGTTCTCTAGGAGGGCTTCCCGGTGCAGGGAGGCCCACTCCACCACCAGCCCCAAGGCCCTAGGGGGAAGGCTCCCCGCAAGGATCCGGAGGTCGCGGATGGCCACCAGGGCATGGTGTTCCCCGTAGCGGACGTGGAAGTGCGGGGGGTCGTGGTCCTGGTAGTACATGGCCACCACCAGGCCAAGGAAGCGGCTGATCACGGGCATGGGTAGAGCCTACCGGGGAGGCTCCGGACCCCGCCCCAAGAAGGCCCCTCTCGCCCACCCTAAGGCCCCTAGAAGGCCGGGGGGCATGGGGAGGGGTAAGGAAGGTGCCCCCCCGCCCACCCCCCGCCCTAAAAGCCGTTTTAGGGGCGGTCCTCGAGGGGGGAAGTCGGGGTTTTTGCCGTCCTGGACGGCGAAAATCGCGCGTGGGTGGGGTAAATATGTGAGGTATCTCACTTTCTCTCGGATCTCGCAGTGCCTACCCCAAGGAAAAACAAAATTTTTGCGACTTTCAGGAAAAAGAAGGGGGACTTTAGCCGTTAGCTACGCTAAGGGGACTTTCTCAGCTTGCTAATACAGCCCCTTCGGGGCTGGCGGGGGCTGCACCCCCACGACCCCGCCTGTATACCCTGATAGCCACCAGGCTTGTGGACACCCTTCCGCCACGTGCTGGACAGCGAAAACCCCGATTTTTGGGGGGCCCTTTAGCCATCCACACTCAACCCTGTCCCCGCATCCGCTTGAGCCAGTTGGAGGCCGTGGTGGGGCTCACCCCCGCTTCCCTGGCTAGGGCCCGGGCGGTGATGGCCTCGTCCCGGCTCTGCAGGCGCTTCAGGGCCTCCGTGAGCTTCTCCTCCGCCTCCTGCCTGCGCCGGGATCCACGCTTCCGCCCCCCGAGGGAGGCCCCCGTCTGCACCGCCTCCTGGAGCTCCTCCCCCTGGAGGGGCGGGATCAGGGCCCGGGCCTGAGGAGAGAGGCGGCTCCGGTCCGGCCGCCCCGTGGAGGAGACCGCGTACACCCGTCCGCCCTGGTAGCGGTCGTAGGTCCACTTCGCCACGCTCTTGGCCGTGTGGTGGACCTCCCGGGGGCTCAGGAGCCCCTTGGGGTGGTCCCGGAAGAGGGCCTGGTTCAGGGCGTGGGCCCTCTGCTCCACCCAGGCCCGGAAGGCCTCCCGGCCCCCGGGGACGCCCCGGAAGAGGGCCACGTGGGCGTAGGCCTCCGCCCGCAGGCGGTCAAACAGGGCGCAGTTCCGCCCGTAGGAGGCGAGGCCCGGGCTCAGCCGCCTCCGGGTCCCGGGGGGAAGGAGCCCCTGGAGCTCCCGGTGGAGGTCCCGCAGGCTCCACCGCTTCCCCCCGCCCCAGGTCCACTCCGGGGGGTGGAGAAAGGGGTTCCGGGAGAGGAGCCCCGTGTAGCCCGGGTCCGCCCCGTAGTAGGCCTCCAGCAGGGCCTCCACCTCCGCCAGGAGGGCCAGGGCCCCCTTCAGGCTCTCCTCCCGCCCGGGCGGGGGCTTGAGGGGGATGGGGTCCAGCTCGTACCAGGCGTGGAAGTGGCCCGATCGCGGGTTGACCAGGACCAGGGAGGGGGGGAGGGCACGAAGCCTCTCCTCCGCCTGGGGCCAGGGAAGGTCCACGTCCACCACGAGCCGCAAGACGGCGTGGGGGTAGTGGCCCACCTGGACGTGGACCCTCTTGAGGGCGTTCTCCCGCTTGTAGACGCGCACCCCCGCCTGGGGATCGTCCGTGGCGTAGGGGTAGCGGGGGAGGGTCTGGGCGAAGTGGGCGAGGTAGGGCCGCTGGAAGGCCTCCCGGGCCCGCTCCGAGCGGGGGGGAGGGGCCAGGAGGTGGGCGCGAAGGGCCTCCAGGGGGAGGCCGTAGAAGGCCGCGAAGAGGGAGAGGGCCCTCTCCCCCAGGGCGCGGTCCTTCTGGAGGAGGTTCAGAATGCTGGCAAGGGTTTTACGGGCTTCCTCGTGATGAAGGCTTCCCGGCCGGATTGGAGTTTCCACGCTTGCCTCCTTCCCCCGGCCGGGTTAGGATGGAGGCCTCCTGGGGAGGAGAGGCCTCGGCTGTTCATCCGGCCGGGGTCTTTGCACATAACCCCCATTCTAGGGCAAGCTCCCAGGGCCAGGTTCCCAAGAACCCCAAGGAAAGGCTTCCCCAAAGCTCAAGGCGTAGGCGGGCCAGGTGCGAACCCCCTGGCTCACCGCCCCCAGAACCGCCACCAGGGCCGCCTCCTCAAGGTAGCTTCGCTGACCGGGGGCTCCAGGGCCTTCAAGGCCTCCCTGAGGCAGGCGTTCTCCTCCCGCAGGGCCCGGAGTTCCCCCTCCACCCGCTCCAGCCGTTCGGCCAGGGCCCGGAGGAGGGCCAGGGCCTCCCCCTCGGAGGGGAGGGCGAGGCCGGCGGCCGGGAAGTCCCCCTGGACCCGGGCCAGGGCCTCCTCCAGGGGGAGGCCTTCCCGCAGGTGGGCCTCCCGGGCCGCCTGGAGGCGGGCCAGGGCCTCCTTGGGCCAGAGCCGGCCCCCCCGGGGGTCCCGGGGCAGGGGGCCCACCACCCCCTCCCACAGGGCGGCGTAGCGCCGGAGGGTGGCCGGGGAGACCCCCAGGGCCCGGGCGGCCAGGTGGGGGGGCAGGAGGGTCTGGCCGAGGTCTTCCCCTTCCGAGTGGTCCATGACCGCAGTCTACCCAGGCGCTCAGGGTGAGCGCTTACCGCTCACCCCCGGCGCTGAGCGGGCGCTCACCCCCTTGGGGCGATTCCGGAAGGGCGCACCGAAGGGCCTAGCCACCCAGACAAAGGCGGCCCTCCTTGGGTAAGCTCAGGGGCGTGCGGGAGAAGCCCGTCCGGCTCACCGCCCACGCTCGTATGCGCCTCGCCCGAGGAGCCACCCAGGAAGAGGTGGAGCGGGCCATACGGGAAGCCCCCTGGGCGCCAGCCCTGGAGGGAAGGTGGAGCGCCACCCTAGAGTTCCCTTTCGCGGGGGAGTGGAACGGTCGGCGCTACAATGCCAAGCAGGTTCGGCCCATCTTCGTGGAGGAAGAGGACGCCTTAGTGGTCATCACCGTTTACGTCTACTTCCTGCCCAAGGGGGGTCTCTGAAAGGAGGAAGCATGCGAATCACTTACGACCCGGAAGCCGATGCCCTCTACATCGCCTTCGGGGAGGGCCCCGCCACCGTGGAGGAGGTAGCCCCGGGGGTAGCCCTGGACTGGGACAGGGAGGGAAGGCTCTTGGGGATTGAGATCCTGGACGCCAGCCGGCGCCTCTCGGACCCCAGGGCCCTCTCCCGCCTCCTCCTGGAGGCCCTCCCCACCTGGGAGAAGACGGGGGCCTAGGCCGTCCGGTCGGGCAGGATGGGGCCCTCCGGAACGACGACCAGGCGGAGCTCCTCTCCCTGGAAGGGGGCGTAGGGCGTAGACCAGGGGGGTCTTCCCCGCCTCCTCCCCTCGGCCTTCGCGGCCGTAAGCCTCAATGGACTCCCGGGCCCGGGCAAGGAGGTGGGCGCGAAAGGAAAGCCACCCTGGCCTCCCAGGGTGGTCCATCGGAGAGCCGGCCCCTTCGCCCTACTGGGACAACCCCCCTTCCGCGTCCGGCTCGGGAGGAAGGACGGGCGCGGTGTCAGGCGCGGGCACGACCCTCAAGGTGCCAACCGACTGCACCTGGACGGCTTGCTGGCTCCACGCCGCAGAGAAGTTGATCTGGGGGTCCAGCTGGGCGGCCTGGCCCGGGCGGCGAAGCTGGGTCAGGTCCACCGACGCGGCGAAGACCCAGGCCCGGTAGTTCCCGGGGGGAAGCTGGAGACCGGCGTTCTGGGTGAACTGGACCTGGGTGGCCGTGGTGTACCAGGTTAACAATCGGGAGGTCGGGTTTCCTTGGTTGTCCAGCTGCCAGAGCTCCACAAAATAGGACTTGGCCCCGGAGACGGAGGACCAGGAAAAGGTGGCGCTGTTCTGGGTGGCCTGGACCGTGACGTTCTGAGGCTGGGGCAAGGTGGAGTTGGCGTCCAACTTAAAGGTGCGGTTGAGGCTCTGGCTGGCGTTGAGGGTGGCGCTGATGGTGTGGTCCCCTGAAGCGGGCACTACCCCGGACCTAAGCAACCACCAGAACACGGGCCCGGAAAGTGAACTCCAAAAAGGACCGTAGGTGACGGGAGAGGCGCTGCTGGGGCCGGTCACGGTCACCTTAAACCCGTCCGGGCTGGTGGGGGCCTGCAGGTCCGCCCAAAGGATGACGGCCAGGCCCGGGTTCTGCCCCCCGTAGTTCCAGGTCCCCAGGGAGGCGTTGACGGTGCGGGTGTCCCCGCCCCCCTGACCACCGCATCCCACGAGGCCCAAAACCAGGATCAACCCCAAAGTGCCCACTTGCTCCGGTTCATAGGCGAACCTCCTCCAATAGCCCCTAGCTCGAGGCTCTCCAGATAGGCGGGGCTAGAGGCATTTTAGCAAAACGGGCTTTTCCCGGACTCCAGGGGAAACCGCACCTCCGCACGGGTCTGGCAGTCCGAGGGGAAGGAAGTAGGGTTGCCTACCCTCCCAGAAGCCGCTTCACCCACGCCCTCCGGGCCTCCCGGTAGGCCTCCCGCTTCGTCTGGCCCCGCGCGAGGACGGTTTCCGGGCCCACCTCGGCGCTGGCGATGTACCCCTCCCCCTCGGGATCCCGGGCGGCCGAGGGGGCCCCATAGCGGTCCCACCCCTCGGCGATGGTCTCGGCGATGAGCGCCAAAAGGCCCTCCTCCCAGGCCTCGGGGGGGAGGTCCAGGGCGTGGCGGCCGTACCGCTGGCGCAGGTAGGTGCAGAAGGGCCCCAGGTCGGGGTCCTCATCGGGGTCGGGGAGGCCCCGGGCCACCTCCCTGAGGAGGCGGGCCAGCCTCCGGATCACGCCCCACCCCCCTTCCGGTGCATCGCCCACCACTCCCCGAGGGTCCGGGGAGGCTCCTCGGGGTAGAGGCGCATCCCGATGGGGGAGAGGGGGGCCTTGGGCCACGCCTCCACGGCCTTCCGCCAGGGCGGGGCCTTCCATTGGCCCGAGGGATCCCGCAGGTGCCGGTCCCCCCAGAGCTTCTGCACCCTGCGGCGGATCTCCTGGACCTGGCTCCACACCCCGCTGAACATGGGCAGGTTCCCCAGGGCCTTCATGTGGCCCACGAGGGCCCTCCAGTCCCCCTCGGCGGCGTAGGCCAGGGCCTCCTCCAGGAGGGCCCGGTGGAAGGAGGGCTCCAGGAACCAGGTCCACCGCCCCCGCTGGTCCTTCCGCAGGACGTACGTGGGCTTCCACTCCCCCTCCCGCCAGGCCACCCAGTAGAGGGGGCGCTTGGGTTCGAGGGAGGCCTCCACCCGCCGCATCCCCTCCCCGGGGAGGGGGTGCGGGGCCAGGAGCATGAGGGGCCAGGTGGGAGGAGGGTTCTCCGGGGGCATCACGCTCACCGGGGCCAGGAGGAGGTGGGCCACGGGCAGGCGGGCCTCCTTCCTGATGGCCCTGGCCTTGGGGCCGATGAGGACCGCGTACCGGCTGTCCAGCTTCTTCACGGCGGCCAAGATTTTCTCCACGGGGACCATCTGGACCTGCCACCAGGTGTACCCGTCCCGGCTCACCAGGCGCAGGGCCTGGGCCAGGAGGGCCGTCTGGCCTCTGAGGAGGGGGTAGTCCTCGGGGTCGGTCATGGCGGTCTACTCCTGGGCGGCCCCGGAGAAGAGGGGGGGCGTGTCGGAGGGGGGCGTGTCGGAAGGCTCCTTGGAGGGGCCTTGAGGTTGCTCGTTAGGCGGCTCTTGCGCCTTCTCTTTTGTCGCCCTAGCTCGGTACTCCTCCGCAAGCATCGTCAGGGCCTCTCGGGCGAGCTCGGAAAGCGTCATACCGTGCTCCCTGGCGAGGGCTTCCAGAGCGCTATGGGTGGCGGGATCCAGGCGCAGAGTGAGGCGCTCCTCGAGGCGGGGCTTGGCCTTCTCCTTTAGGCGCTTCTGTAGGCGGGACAGGGTAGACATGATGGCCTCCCTTAGGGGGGAGGGTAGCGCGGGGGTGGGGAGTTGTCAAGGAAATGCGCTTCTCTTCACGCGTTCCTGGGTGTTGTCGGGCTCTTAATGAGGTTCCTTTGGGCGACCCGCTTGACCCGGGGCGGCGGGCCCAAGTAGGCTGGGAGCTGAACCCTAACCCGGGTGGTGCCGGGGCCGGACAAGTAGCCTAGGAGCTGCCACTCCGATGGCGAACGCCGGGGAAGCGGGGTGCCGGGGGAAAATCCTGGCTCGCCCCGCACTCAACGCGGCGCTCCGGGGGCACAGCCTCCGGTTCGACCGCAATCCACATACCCCGAGGGATCGGGGGCGACGGTTGGGCGACCCGGAAAGGGTCCTGGGGGCGAACCCCCAGGGCTGACCGCGGGAAAGTGGGTGAAAGGCCCACCCACGGGATGGGGTGAACCCATAGCCCCATCACGTGTGCGGAGCAGGCCGGTGCTGAGGGTGCCGCGAGGCACCAGGGGGCTGAGGGAGACTGGAGGCCCCGCTGACCCGGGACAACCGGGGGCGCACGACAGCTAGGCCTGTAACGGGGAGGGTGCGAACCCCTCCCTGCTCCGAGCCGCCCGCCTGGGGTCCGTGAAGTCCTGGCCGTGCCTGGAGTACCCCGAGCTCCGGAACCTCGTAGGGGGAAAGGGCCACGCAAGCGGCCAGGGCGTAGCGAAGGCGGGAAGTGGCAAGTACCGCGGCCTAACGGGGGAACCTCTCGGCCTGGACCCCGGACCTGTGGCAGCAGGGGAGAAGGGGTCCCGGTGAGCCGTGGGGAGTACCCGCTGGCGTAAGGGGGCTTGGACCCCCTGAGGCGGCGGCGAAAACCCGGCGCGCGAGAGGGGGAGACCGGGCGAGTACGAGGGGGAACGGCTGCGTGGGGGGCCCCGTACCCCATGCGGTGCGCGAACCTGGCCCGCGTTCGCGGGATGTAGGAAAGCCCGGACCGGCTTACCCTGGGGCTTCCACCCCAGGGGGCCTCGGCACCGCTTCGGGGGCGGGGGGCAACCCCTGCCCCGACAACCGGGAGAGGGATCCCGAGGGGAAGGTGGAGTACCCGAGGGACTCGGAAGTTCTGGGGCGTGAAGCCTCAGGTGTCGCAGGAAAAGGCGCTTGGCCTCCCCCAGGGGAGGCCTCCGGGAGGAGGCGGATCCTGGCGAGGAGGTGGGCGTGGCGGCCACGGGCCTAACCGTGGCGGCGACCGCCAGGCGGCGTCCCAAAACGCCAGGGGGCGACAGGGCCGAGAAGGGGTTGACCGGGAAGGTCGGCCCGAAAGCGCCGGCGTGGTGGGCTGGCCGGGAAGGTTGGCCCAGAAAGGGCGCCCAAGCGGTGAGCCGGCCGAGGCGCGAGGCGCCCAGGGCCGGTCCCGTGGGAGGCGCTAGGAAGAGGCGCGAGGAGTGGGCTGGCCGAGGTCGGCCTGGCCGAGAAGGTCGCCCCGAGAGGGCGCAGCGGGAGTCGCCGTGGTCCCCCGGCCTCACAGGGGGGGAAGGGAACTGCCAGAGTGCCGGCTGGCCGCGGGCCTCAACGCGGTGGTGGCCACGGGCCTAACCGTGGCGGCGAAGGCCGGCCAAACGGGCCAGCCACGGCGTCCTCCGGCCGTACAGGAGGGGGCGTTCCCGGGCCCAGAAACCGGGAGATGGGAAGCCCGGAGCTCCCCGCGGGGGGTTCCCGGGCGGTGGCCGGAAGGGCCTGCGGGCCCGGAAGGACACGAATCTCAGGGCGAGAAGCCCACCCTTAGGGGGACACCCTTATCCCCCGCCCCCGGCTGACCTTCAGCCGGGGTTTTCGTTTTGGCCCTCCTCGCCCCTCCAAAGGCCCCTAGAAGGCCGGGGTAGGGGTGGGGGCTATTCCCCTCTTGGCCACCGAGGGGGCGGCCTTCTAGGGCCCCTAGGGGCCGGGAGAAGGGGCCCCGGGAAGCTCCGAGGGAGGAAGGGGCAGGCGCAGCACCGCCTCCCCCAGGAGCCTCCCCCGCCTCACCACCCCCAGGGCCAGGACCAGGCCCCCGGGGGCGGGGAGGAGGTGGGGCCTCCGGGCCAGGAAGCGCACCACGAAGGGGGCCTCCCCGGGAAGCCGCACCCGCACCCGTCCCACCCCCTCCAGGGCCCCGAGCCACTCCCCCAGCAGGGTGAAGGCCAGGGGCTCCCCCGGAAGGGCCTCCACGGGGGCCTCCCCCAGGGGGCGGCACGCGGCCAGGTGGAGGGAGGTGGCGAACCCTTCCCCGTCCGTGCGCAGGTGGAGGCGCACCCAGAAGAGCCCCGGGGGAACTCCCCCTTGGGGCACCAGAAGCGGCGCAGGCGGGCGAAGAGGCCCCGGGCCTCCAGGCGGAGGGCCTTCCGCCCCGGGAGGCGGGAGAGGTGGGCGGGGCCTTCCAGGTGGGCCCGGTGGAGGGGCCAGGGGGTGGGGTCCACTGGCCTCAGGGTAAGGGGGGCTTGTATCCTGGAAAACCAAAGGAGGTGCCATGAAAGCAAAACGGCTTGCCCTGATGGCTCTGGGACTTAGCCTCGGCCTCCTCCTCACCGCCTGCCCCCAAACCCCTCCGCCTAGCGGGGGCGGTGGAGGCGGAGGGGGTAGCGGCGGAGGCGGCGGAAGCGGCACCACCGTCACCGTCCGCCAGCTGGACTCCGGGCCCCTGGTGGGGGCCTACTACCGGGTGGGGAGCGGGAGCTGGCAGACGCTCACCTTCAGCGGCGGCCAGGCCACCTTCACCGCCACCGGGGACTACGAGGTGGCCGTGCGCTGCCAGAGCGGGCCGAACGTGCCCACCGACATCTATCTCTTCAAGGCCACGGTGAGCCAGGCGACCGCTCTAAGCTTCTCCTGCGAGAACGGACCCACTTACCCCCGGACCTTCGAAGTCAACCTGCCCGAAAGCATCGGCAGCTACACGCTTCAGCCAGGGGACACGGTGGCTGTCGGCAACGAGATGAAAACCTACACGGGCTCCAACCCCGTCTCCCTCACCGCCTACACTACCGATGGGACGCAAGAGGTCCTCTTCACGGTTCTCCGTCCCGAGGGCGAGGGCGGCCCCATACCGAGCTCCGTCACTCCCATCGGCTACAAGCTGGCGACGCTCGTGGTAGGGCCAGATGCGCCCACGACCGTGGACGCCACGGGATGGCAGCCTTTCTCCGGGGCCCGGAACATCGCTTCCCTCGAAGTGCCTCAGGGCTACATCGGAGGCGCCTTGGTGTACTTCTTCCGCAACGGCATGGGGGTCATTAGTCCCGTGGGACTGGCCGACCGCTACGGGCTTCTCAACGTTTCGGGCAAGTACCTCGGCGTCGCCCAGGCGGCCCCCGCGGACCCGAACAGCGTGGGCAGCCTGCTCATGGTGGTCAAGGACACCGGAGGGAACGACTGGACGCCGAGCCTCATGAACCCCTGGGAGGCGGGACAGTTCAGCGTGGACGGAGCCACCTTCACCCTAGCCCACCCGCAGGCCCAGATGTACGAGCTCACGGTCAACAACGGGCTCGTACAGGACGCGGAAGGGGGTTACAACCTGAGGGCGCGGATCGTGGTCTACGCTAACGGGAGCACCACCTACACGGTTCCCGTGGTGCCTGGCCTGAGGTACGCCCTCGAGGGCTTCGCCAGCCGCTCCGTGAGCCTCGACCTCATGGCCTTCCGGGGAACCCTGGCCGCGACCCAAGTCCTCTTCTCCACGCGGGTGCCTACGGAAGACGAGCTGGCCGGGGTAGACCTGGCTTGGGCGCAGCGCTACGTCTACTTCAGCGGCTCCTCCTACACCCTGCCCTAGAAGCTTCGCGGGACACCCGGGGGCCCTACTTGGCCCCCGGGTTTTTGCAAGTCCATGCCTGCCCCTATCCCCGGGATCTCCGGGGGAGAAGATGCATAAACCCCGCAGGTC